>NZ_JBUYVB010000002.1:0-14473 GCF_055231915.1 Leifsonia sp. Ger2509 | reverse complement strand
CAACGCTTGTCACAGCGCGTGCAGTGGATGGTCGCTGACTGGTACTTCAGGTAGTAGGCGCGTGACCGGCACAGCAGCGCACGGTCACCGCAGCACGGATTCAGGATCAGGAACTCAGCCGGCGCATCCGCCACGTGATACGACTGGCCGCTCGGATGCATCGCGTCCGCGCAGACGAACGGCCCGATCTCTGCGAAGAGCGCGTCGACGTCGACGTCCTCGAGCGTTTCAGCGCTCACGGTCACCTCCCCCGACGGAAGACCGGTGGGTGCGCCTCGACCTCACTCGCAGCGCACCCACCGGTTCGTGATCGTGTTCGCCCCCGAATGGCCCGCAGACGATCGACGCGGTTCCGCCCGACACAAAGGGGTGCCGGAGTCGTTAAATGCAAGGAAGCCCGTTCTCCGGTCGGAGGGAACGAGCTTGCCTAGCAAGATTCTACAACGCAGCTATGACACGGTGACGCAACTAGAACGGTGGGTTTTCATCCGCGTACTTCTTCGCCAAGTGCTGCTTCACACGTTCCGGCTTCCACCGTTTCCGGTCCAGCAGGCGAGCCCTGTAAGACCTGAGCAGTTCTTCCTCCGCGATGAACTTGACCCCGGCGATCGACACCGTGTTCAGCCCATCCTCTGCGATCCACCGTTTCACAGTGCGCACATCCCGGCTCACTCGGGATGCTGCCTGCCGGATCGTCAGGTAGCGTCTCACCTGCCCTTTTCGTAGCCGGTGAAGATGCCGTTCGCGAAGTCGTCGGGTGTGAGCGTGGTCAGATGCCGGAGCATCGCGTCACGGTCGTCGCCGAAGTAAAGCCGTTCGGAGTTGCCCTGTCTTCGGACGAAGTAGCCGCCATCGGCGCGCTGCGCTGCGAGACAGTCAGCGCATGTCACGTTGTCGCGGATGAGCGTCGTCGCGATCCGCCCGTGGCGCCCACATTCCGCGCCTGGTGGGAAGAGCCGAGCGAAGTGCACGGCCGTCGCGGGGTTCGTCGATGCAGGCTCGACCTTGTATCCGTCGCGCCAGCGCTTGATCGGCCCCTCAGACATCGGTCGTCTCCTCACGTAGGGACACAGCACGAGCAGCCTTCCAGCAATTGCAAACGTCGCTGTGCTCAGGACCATCCCAGACCGTCGCGCAATCCACATGCGGCGCATCCGCGATAACCTGTTCGGCTGCTGCAAGATGCTCACGAAGCGCCCGAACCTGCTCCTGCGCCGCCTGCCAGTCCGAGAAGTTCATCGCGTTCACTGCCGCCTGCGACTGAGCATCCGCGAGATCGGCCCGCAGAGCTTTGATCTCGGACCTCCGTGACGCGCGGCCCGCCATGAACGCACCCCTGTACGTCACCGGCCGTGACTTGCCACCGCACACGTACACGTCCCACGCCTTCTTCGCTTTCTTGCCCATCACTTCATCCAACCTTCGACGATCTCCGAAAACGACTCCCACGGCACCACGAACCCGCACCGCTCACACGACACCTCAATATCCCGAGGATCCTGCGGAATCCGAGCCACCACCCCGAACTCCTCACACACCGGACACGGCCGCAGCAGCGCCCGTCGCGGTGGTCGCGGAGCCATTGGATACCGACCCCGCAACCCGCCCACAACTTCAGCCACATCAGCGAAATACGCCGCCCCCGACGGCAACACCAGGAACTGATCGTGATGCCTCAGCAGCCAGCGGCACACGATCCACATCAGCGACTGAGCACCAGCCGGCGTCACCCCTGACCCGAACCCGGCAGCATCACCGCTCTGACGCCAGTAACGCACCTCCACCGGCAACACAGGCAGGAACCGCAACCAATGCTCAGCCCAGTTCACAGCCATCCCGAACAGCGCATCCGCGTCATCCATCGCGTCAGCACGGAACGGCAGAGGCGGTTCAGCCTTCGGGCTCCGCGGCATCCCATCCGACCCACCACCAGCCGGCACCACCAGCGACCGGATGTAACCGATCAGCTCGGGTGCCTTCTGAAGTGCTCTTGCCGCTCGACGCTCGGAGAGCATCAGCAGCGCTTCGTCGTCATCCATCACTCGCTCGGATACGCCTGACGGATCCCGACATCCCCGCCGCCCTCGGGACGAACAGCACCGAACCGCATCATCCCGAACCCGACCGCCAGACGCAGCCGTGCGATCTCAGCCTGGTAATCCAGGATGCGCGACACCAGCGCTGCACGCTCCCGCTTTCGGTTCTCCTGCACCCTCTCGACGTCGCGGTCGCGCTGGTGGAACCCAGCCCAATAGTCCGCCCGCGACGCCACCGAGCCCGGATCAATCCCGTTCGCCGTCGCATACTCGATCCACGGCCCGATCGCCGGATCGTCATTCGCTCTCTCCCACTGCCCATACATTTCGATTCCCTTCCTCAGAACGTCGCCGTAGGAGTCCACGGCCAATCCGACCCACCACGCGAAATCCGTGTCGGCCACTTCCGCTGATCACGATCACCACGCCACCGCACCAACTTGAAATCATTCGACGACTTCCCACCCCGATCCACCGTCAACCCCATCCCGAACTCCGGCCACCCCATCAACGCCGCCGAACCTCGAGGTCGCAGATCCCGTTCCCCCGACGCCAACGTGTGACCCGCGTGCGCCTCAATCAGCATCGCCACACCCCGATCACGGATCGTGTCCAACGCCGCCAACAACGGCGCCGCATCATCATCCGAGTTGATCGCCCGCGGCACGAGACGGTACAGCGGCCCGATCACCACCAGATCCGGTTTGCACTGATCCATGAACCCGTGAATGTCAGCCAGGGCCGAATCCTTCGTCAGATCGATTCGCGGTGAGCAGCGCAACCACATCGCATCCGCAGGATTCACCGACCCGAACATCGCAGCCTTCGACACCATCGCACGCGACTGCCGACGCCACTGCTTCTCCGTGTTCTCCGCATCAATCACCAGCACCGACAGCGGATCCACCCGGAAATGCGAGAACGGGTGCAAGCCAGCCGACGCCATGATCGCGACCTGCCGCACCAGCATCGACTTCCCCGAACCCTCACCGCCTGTCAGCATCAGGCGGTCGCCGCGCTCCAACAGATCTGGGATCACCCAGTCGTAGTCATCGTCACCGAGGAGCACATCCCCGAGCGTCTTCAACTCCGGCACATCAACCGCCGTCGACTCCCGCAACGACCGCAACCGATCGAACGCGTTCGCCATCACCACCCCAGGCTCGAACCGATCCACCTCCGACACGATCGCCGTCGCCGCAGCACGCAACCCACGACGCACCGCACCATCCCGCACCTGCCGTGCATAGAACGCCACATTCGCCGCCGTCGGCACTTCACCGATCCACTCGAACAGATCCGCCGACGTCACACCCCGCACATCCCACGCCGCAAGCTGCGAGCTCACCGTGATCGCATCGATCGGTTCCCGATTCGCGAACATCAACGTCATCCCACGGAAAATGTCACCGAGCCGGAGATCTTCGAAGTCGGCCGGCACACACTCGGATGTCGCGAACCGGAGCACACGACTGTCGAGAAGGATCGACGCGACCACTGCTTGCTCCGGAGTGATCATGACCACGCCTCCTTCGCGCAGTCTTCGCAGAGACGGCGGTCGTCACTGTGTCCATACCGGGCACTGTTGAACCGGATCCCGCAGAAGATGACGAGCAGCGCCAGCGATGTTCCCGTGGCGACGAGTCCGCACCCGTCGCACTGCACCATCGGAGGATCGATCGAGACGATCCCGTGAACGCGACCGGGCATGTCGTCGAGAGGAACCAGGAGACGCTCGAGAGTGATCATGCTGCACCGCCCGTCATGTCAAGCACCGGAGACGCGAACCGTGTGCGGAGCGACATGTCGAGATAGTCACTGTTGACGTCGATGCCGACATAGCGCCGGCCTTCCTGCGTCGCGACCATGCCCGTCGTCCCGGATCCGCTGAAGGGGTCGAGCACGGTGTCGCCGCGCTCACTGCCCGCCAGGATGCACGGCCGGATCAGCTCGGGCGGATAGACCGCGAAGTGAGCCCCAGGGAACGGCGAACCCGTGACCGTCCAGACGTCACGCTTATTCCGACCATCACCCGGTGTCCACGGTTCATCGTTCCCGCGGCCGTACGAGATCCGCTCGTCGCGCACGAACCCGTTGCCCGACGGCTTGCCGCTGTCGTCCTCCCGGATCGCCGCAGCGTCGTAGAAGTACTTCGGTGACTTCGCGAGCAGGAACAGATACTCATGCGCCGACGTCGGCCGATCCGCCACGCTCTCCGGCATCGGGTTCGGCTTCGCCCAGATGATGTCCCTCCGGAGGATCCACCCGTCGGCCTGCAACGCGAACGCGACGCGCCACGGCACCCCGAGCAGGTTCTTCGTCGACGCGACGTCGGTCGTGCGCCGGCGCGGAGGCACCCGCGACGCCTTCCCGAACGCCTGGTGATTCCCGGTGTACGCCGGCCCCGAGTTCGCACGCCCCGCGTAGCTGTCCCCGAGGTTCAGCCATAGCGTCCCGTCATCAGCGAGCACCCGCCGAAGCGCAGCGAACGTCGACACCAGGCTCTCGACATATTCACCCAGCGACGGCTCGTTCCCGATCTGATCCGCGTGCCCGTAGTCGCGCAGCCCAAAATACGGGGGAGATGTCACGATCGTGCGCACCGAACCCGCCTCGAGGATGCTCGCGATCGCCGCGGCCGTCCCGTGATGCAACGTCACCAGGTCATCCTGGTAATACGGCGCGATCATGCGACCTCCTCCCCGAGCAGGAACTCCGCAACAGCGAACCCGAGATCCCGCGCAGCAGGCGGTGTCACAGCGTTCCCCGCCTGCTTCACCTGCTCACGCTTCGTCCCGAGCAGGATGTAGTCGACAGCGAACGCCATCCCCCGTTTGATCTCATCCGGGGTCAGCATCCGGAACAGCACGTCATCGACGTCGAGGCTCACGCCCTCCGCGAGCCCGTACCGGTCGTTCGTCGGCAAAGTCCCATGAGGGTCGCTCGTCGGCTTCGCAGTCTCCGATGCGGAGTAGTACGGCACCAGCAGCGACTGATGCCCCGCCGTCGTCAACGTCCGAAGCGTCTCCGTCACCGGCGTCGTCATCTCAGCGCCGCCTTCGTTGTTCCGCATGACGAGCGCGTGATGGTTCCCCTCAGCGCTCACCGTGTCGATCGGGCTCGTGACAGGCTTCGCGACCCCGTGATTCCGCAACGGCACAACCAGCGCCGTCTCGTTCCGGGTCGACTGTGTGCGATGCGGCCCGTCGACTGTCGCCGCGACCTTCCCGTCACGACCCTCGACCGGGATCAGCAGCGGTGCATACGCCAGGCCCTTTGTCTGCGCCGTCGTCTGCGTCAGCAGAGGATCATCACCCGACTGCACCGTCCCATCCCCGTGAATCCCATCCGTGATCAGAGGCGGCACCGCGAGCGCTTCAGCCGCGGTCGTGTGCTGAGTCGGCATCACCGCATCAACCGGTCGAGCTCGCAGGTAGCTCGAGCCCGTGGTGATCCCGTCGTACGTGTTCCCGGCCGCGGTGACCACCAGCGGACGCCAGTACCGTTCGATACCCCGCTCGATCCGCATCCGCGTCTTCGCCGCGAGAGGCTTCCGCTTGTCGCCGATCCGCTCACCCGGCAGCGACCAGTCGATCGCACTCGACGCCGGCAACCAGGCAGGTTCGACAACCCCGGCGCACTTCGGGCACCGATACACGTACTGCGCCCGGTATCGACCCCAGCGTTCGGTCTTCTTGAACGCCTGCACCGCACGGATCTCACCATGCTCGGAGCAGACCGCGAGCGGACGAGTCCACTTCCCGATGTCCGGCCGACGCGCCCCGTCCTTCAGCCAAAACACAATGTACATCCGGTCACGCGACTGCGGAGCCGGCAACCCTGCACCCTGCGCGTGCATCGAGTTCAGCCACACGATCTCGTGCTCGTACCCCAGGAGTTCCATCGCCTGCAACCACGCCGGGAACATAATCCACCGGTAGGCATCGACGACGTTCTCCAAGATGATCGCCCGATACTGGTGGAACTCTGCGAACCGCGGAATGTCCCACATCGTCGCCCGCGACCGATTCGCCGCCTCATCCGGCAACGGCCGAGTCCCCTCGAGATCGAACAGCGCCTGGTTCTCAGCCCGCAGCCGCTTCACACCCTTCGCGACCGTGTGATTCGTGCACTCTGGACTCCCCCACAGCAGATCCGTTCGCGGGAAGTACGCCGGATTCACCTGCGAGATGTCCGCATTCGAGTGATCCGTCTCTGGATGATTCAGCTGATGCGACTCGATCGCGCGAGCCCAATGGTTCGCCGCGATGACCACCTTGAACCCAGCCTCGACGAGCCCCGACGACGATCCGCCAGCACCGCAGAAGAGATCCGTGACCGTCAGCCCATTCGATGCAGTCATCGGAGCATCCACTCCTGACCCGGCTCCACCAACGTCAACGCCGGCTTCCACCCACGAGCCACCCGATCCGCATGCGCACGACGCATCCACCGACGCCACGTCGCATCCCAATCGAGCTTCACCGCGATCTGACCCGAACGCCCCAACCAGTAGTCGACGAAGTTCGCCGTCTCGATCGTCACATCAACGCTTGGAGCCTCATCCTCAGCCCAATTCAGAAGAGCCTTCGACGGTGCCCAATCAGGCCGAATCCTCGAAGCCTTCTTCACCTGCTTTTCGGGCTCTAAAACGTTAATACGTTTAAGAGATGTAGAGGTGTCGCCGTTGTCACCGAATAACGACACTGGTGTCACCGAATCTGAGACGTTCGGTGACAAAGTGTCACCGCTTCTCTGAGCCCACGGAACCAGCACCCGGAACTCATTCGGACGCCCCTTCGACCCCGGAACATGCTCCACGAACCCACCCGACCGAAGCCTCTCCATGATCCGGATAATCGTCCGCCGATCAACCCGAACCTTCCTCGCCAAAGCCGCATACGTCAGGTCAGATTCCTCCGACGTGAACCGGCACCGGCCACCGTCATCCGCGATGTCCGCGAGCGCCAGCAGCATGATCAGCGTGTTCCCCGACACCTCCTCCGACGTCTCGTGCCAGACCCACGACGAAACCAGGACACTCATGCCGCCCTCCGCTTCCCGAAACGCTGCTCCGCAGCCTGCTTCGAAATACCCATCGCCGCACCAACCTCCGACCACGACCGACCCATCCCACGCCACCCATCCACGGCATCCCGAACCGCCTCATCCACCGCATCCCGCAACCGCAAAAGCTCAGCCATCTCGTGCTCATCCGCATCCGCCACACGACGCCCAGCAGCACGCACCATCCGCTGCACCCCACGCAGATACGGGATCGTCTCAACACTCATTTCGCCGTCAACCCTTCGTTGACACTCGCGGACCATTCGAGATACTGATCGCCGTACACGTCGAGCATCATGTCCAAAGCCACCAGCGGCTCGATCCGCACCCGCACACCCTCAACCGTCAGCCGGCACCACTGCCGCTCCCACTGATAGAAGACCGGCACATCCGACGCAGAACGCCGATCGAACACCCACGCACGCGCCTTCCACCCGAAAACCAGTGCTGGCACGAGCAGAATGCCCTCATACGCACCGTTATGAACGTGACACGTAGTAACACCCTCAGGCATGGTCGGACGGCTTAGACGGCCACCAGCGCCCTCCACGCGACGATGCTGATACTCGATCCCATGAATCGTGCCGCACGTCACGCAACGGTGAGCATCACGCTCATACGTCACCGCCCGCACAACCGGAGTCGGCTTGCTCATAATCCGTCCTCGCATCCGCACGGCCGCACCAGCCAGCACTCCGGGCACACGTCCAGCGGAGCGTCGTCATCGATCACCGCATCGCCGTCACACTCAACATGCACGAGCGTGTCATCCTCGAACCGCACCCAATCACCAGGTGCGATGTGCTCGCCGCACTCACCGCAGCGGCCGTGATACTTCGCCTCGAAGCTCATGACGCCAACCCCAATACCTCAGCCACCCGTGCCGCATCGTCGCCCCTCAGACGCAACAGCACCGTGTACAGCACCGACTGCTCCGGAACCGTCAGATCCGGCACCACAATCGGCTTCGGCTCCTCGACCACCACATTCGCCCCACGACGGAAATCCGCATAGCACCTCTCACACATCCCCCGAGCCCGCAACACCACCGTCCCCGGCGCATCCAACACCTTCACGTTCGCCCTCCGCAGTCCACGACCACACCCCACGCACATCACGATGCATCCCTCGCCACGTTGTTATAGGCACGCTTCGACTCCCCGCGAAGCCTCCTGCGCTCCATCGGAGACATCCCACCCCAAATGCCGAACTGCTCACCGTTCTCGAGCGCATACGCCAGGCACTGATCCGCGACGTCGCACTCAGCGCACACCCTCTTCGCATCCTTATTCGTGCCGCCCTTCTCCGGGAAGAACGCCTCCGGATCGGTCTGCAAACACAACGCCTTATCGCGCCACGAGTCCAACGTCTCCGACCGCTCATCAACCGGAGACACCCGAAACTGTCGAGGCAGATCCCTCGCCTCATCACTGAACTGCATCACCGCACTCACCTCTGCTCTGGCACGTACCCACGCGCCTGAAAAGACGAAGCAGCGCGATCGTCAGCGCGATCCGTCCGATGGTTCTCCAACGCCGCATGCAACGTCTCCAAGAACTTCCGCATCGCCCGCTCCCGCTGCTCCGCGAGAAGCCACGACAACTTCAACTCGTAGCCACGATCCGAAGCCCGAGCGAACTGCTCAGCCTCAACCCGCGACATCTTCTCCGACGACGCACGCAGCTTCACCGTCTCCCTGTCGATGAACGCCTCGAAATCCGTTCGAGACTGCGCCAACACCCGGCCGGCATCCTTCAGATGCCAGTTGAAAACGAACTGCATCGCAATGAACTGCGCCCCCTTCGACCCACCCCGAGTGCGCCGCACCGCAGCCACCAGGTCACGGTGCAGCGCATCATTCGGATCCGGGCTCTCCAAGCCGATCTCACGCAGCATGTCGAGCACATCCGGCTCCAACGGGGTAGACATCGATCAGCCCTCCGAGCCCTCATCGAACATCGGCTCATCGACCATCGGCGTCCCCGACCCAGGCTTCACCGTGTCCCACTCGAGCACCGGCTCCTCTGCGGCAGTCTCGGCCGCAGGCGGCTCGATCACACCATCGCCGCCGAGCGTCCCGAGTTCCTTCACCTCCGGCAGAGCAGGCTCATCCGGCTTCGCCGGCAACGGCTTCCGCCGCGCAGTCGTCCGCTTCGGCGCCACACGCGGAGCATCCGCCGCGGCCGTCGACTCCGGAACACCGAGATCCTGAATCTCCTCCACCGAATACGGGATACCCAGAATCACATCTGCCGCGACCAGACGCACGCACTCCGACGTCGCACGCGCCAGCAGCATCGCGATCGGCTGCTTCTTCCAGTTGTCCTTATTGACTAGGTTCAGACCGCGAGCGCGATCGAGATCCCACGTCGACCGCTCCACCTTGTCTGACCCGCGACGCTGACCGGCGACAACCGCACGCGTCGCCGTCGACTCCTCCGTCCAGATCTCATGACCTGCCGCCTGCACGAGAGCACGCAACGCGACCGCCCGCATCGCCGGGGTGCCGTTGATCACATCGATCGACCGCAGCGACGCCATCGGCTTCAGCCCGATCTCCTGTCCCGTGAGGATCGCCGCTGTCGCCTCGAGCGCCCGCCCTGCATAGCTCTCCGGGACGAAGCTCGTCTTCACGAGATTGCCCGCCACGGCCGCGACCAGTTCCGCGTCGCGACCCCACTGCTGCAAATCGAACGACGCAGCAGCGGTGACCGGAGTCGGCTTCGAATAGAGTTCGAGATCCTTCTTCTTGCCCATCACGCCACCCCCAACACGAGCGGCTCGCCCTTCAGCGGAGCCTCCTTCAGCGCACGGGCACGCCGAGCCACCGTCGCGATGTACTGGAAGAACTTGTAGGTCTGCTCACCCGTGTCCAGCGGATACACGTCGTACCCATCCGACCGGATCCACACACCCCAGCAGTCAGTGATCCCGAGCTCGCTCATCGGATGATCCAGACCATCCGACCCCTGATAGAACTCAGCCCACTTATAGGCCGACTCCTGCAACGCCGCTTCGTCGTAGATCCCCGACCGTGACGTCTTCCAGTCCGCCAGGATCACCTTCCCTGCATGCTCCGGCCGACCCGACCGCACCACCATGTCGAGCGTCCCGCCATACATCGCCTTCGAGTGAAAGACCGTCGTCTCCGTCAGGATCGGTTCGATCTGATAGTCGTCGAGGAACCGCACCGCAGACTCCACGTGACCGCGAACCTCATCCGGAACCTCGACCTCCTCACCATGCGAGAGACGTTCCGCCAGGTCGTGAATCAGCGTGCCCTTCGCAGCTGCGGTGTCCCGATCCTCGAACCGCGCCTTCTTCAGCCAGTCGAGCCGCTTCGAGTACGGCATCGCCGACAGCGAATCCCAGTTGTCGACCGCCTTCTCCGCGGTGATGTTCCCCGCCCAGTTCATGAGCGCCGGCTTCGGCAGACCATCACTGAGCAACGACGTCACACCGTCGAGCTTCACCTCCGAGCCATCCGGCATCGTCAGGTAGTAGGCGTGATTCTTGCCGTAGTTCCGGCGCCTCACGCGGCTTGTCTCGGTCATTTGTGCTCTCCTGTCTCGGGATCGATCACGTTGCGGAACGTCGGCGCACCGTACACGGGCGCCTTCACCTGACGACGCTCCGTCAGAACCTTCCCTCGCCGATTCACACCGACCGGGACGTCCGCGAACTCAGCAGGCTCGACGATCGGCCGCGACGCCAGCAGAGCCGGCCGCAGAATCGCCCACCACTCCCGAGCCGACGGCTTCACCACCCGCTGATGCGCCGTCACATACCGCAGACGCGCCCTCTTCCGCCCGATGCCCATCAGAACACCGGCCCGAACTGCTTCGACTGCGACGTGTACCGGGCGATCAGTTCAGCCCCGGAATGCTCCGACCGCGTGCGATCCGACCACTCCACGACGAACCGCTCGCTGACCAACTCCTGCCCGACAACGACGCCGAGCATCACGACGGGCTGCGTCTCCCGCAGAACCCGCTTCACCCGACCATGCCTGCGCCCCGACAGATCCGCGACGTGAGTGTGCTCCACCAGCTTCAGCGCCATCACTCCGCCGCCTCATCATCGGGAATGTCGAGCTCGACATCCTCAGCAGCCACCGACCCACCACGTGCACGACATGCACGCTCGAGGATCTCCGTGACCGACAGCGCATCCGCCTCGTCGACGATCGGTTCGATGTGAACGAACTTCATCGTCGCCGACCGCTCCTGCTTGTCGTCGACGAACTTGAACCCATGCCGGCGAATCTTCACGATCGCGACCACCTCATCCGGTGTCCGATCGTGCAGCCACTCCTCATCCAGAGCGACCATCCCGTTCTGAGCCTCCTGCGGCACCTGACCGCTGATCCCGAGCGTCATGACCGCACCAGCATCTTCTGCACCGCGCACGCCGTCACCGCAGGATCCGGAGCCGGCGACGTCGTGCCCGTCCGTTCCTTGAAGAACTCGATGAACTGGCGAGCGCTCTCCGCGAACTGGTACGGATTCATCGCCAGGAACGACGCCGCGACCGCGGATGCGATCCATGCCATAGCCGTCTCGTGATCGGGCTCGACGTCTGAGCGGAAGAGCATCTCTGCCACGCTCGCGCCGACGTGCAGATCGACAGCCTGCATCGTCGAGTTGGTTTCAATCCACTCGGTCGCGAGCCGACGATACATGTCCTTTGCCTGCCACTCGTGCTGGCGCAGCGCCGTCCCGACCGTCGCATGCCCGAGATCGAGCGCGATCAGCGAATCAGCCGCCGACAGATACGTGTTGCTCCCCGCCAGAAGATCGTTCGAGCGCTGCACGATCATCGCCAGCACCCGATCCGAGCACTCCGGGTAATCCGTGATCAGCGTGTCCCCGTTCTCCCACGAGATCACGTTCATCGCACAGCCCCGCCCAGTGCCCGCAACATGCGAACCCCGAGACAGAACCAGCGGCTCCGTTATGTCATTCATTGCCATCTCCTTCTCTCATTTGCCCGACACGCACCCGCACGCCAGGAAGCCCATACCGTTTCCGAATCCGCAGATCAGTCGCCTGCGAATCGTCCTTCCACGCCCCCGAATCGGTGATCCCGTCGAGAATCGCGCGAGTCAACTTGTCCGCATCCGGCTTCACCGACGGAAGCTCCCGCTTCACCGTCTTCGGCCGCTCGAAGCTGAACAGCAGATCCACCGCGATCGCCCCCTCGAGTTGCGGCCCCGCATACGCCGCCTTCGCCTCAGCAGCCACCAGGCGACGCCACGGCTTCAACCTGCTCGAGTTCGCATCCGCCAGCACCGGCTTGTTCTTGACCATGAACACCGTCTTCGACCCCTGCGGGATCGGCGTGCCAGCCACCCAAAACGAGAACACCTCGACCGCAGCCATCACGACACCCGCAACCGGACAACGATGAACAGGTCATCCAGACCCTCACGGCGCACGTCGCATGCGCTACAGTGCGCGACCCAGTCACCGAGCTCGATCTTCGCTCTCGCGATCTGGTAATGCAGATCGCAGTAGAAGAAGGGTCGCCCGCAACTCCGGCACGTCAGAACCCAGTCGGCGCGCAGCCCACAGTTCCCGCGCCGGAGAGCACCGCACGGCTCTTCCGGCTCCTGCTCCACCAACTCGATCAGCTCGAGTTCGGCCTCAGCTTCAACGGTCGGCATCGCGCACCGCCTTGATCGGGATCACGTCGAATATCTCGTCGAACGACGTGGCAGTTACGCCGCACTCGAGCCGGATATACCCCTGCCGGCGCACCACCCTTGCGACAGCACGCCGTGCCCCCTGAAGATGCCGCTCACACACCGGAGTGACACTCCGGCACGCCTTGCACACCGCGTACCAGACCGCGATCTCACCCTTCGCGCTGTCCGCCTCACACGGCACCACCGGGTCGAAGTCCAACGACTCCACCACGACCGGCTCAACCTCGACGCTCACGGCCCGTCTCCCAAAACCACGCAGCCACTGCAGCCAGCACGAACACGACCGCCGCAACCGCAACCCCATCCCACCGACCACGCGCCGCGACCACACCCGCCGACACGACCCCGAGGAACATGAACGCCGCCGACCACCGCATCAGCACGGCACCTCCAACAGCAGCTCGTCCGACTCAGCAGCGATCGCATCCATGCGACGCATCACCTCATCGAAGAGAACGAACTCCTCCGCGAAGAACCAGCCGCCCCCGCGACCCAGCACGAGCGTTGCCATCAGAGATCCGCCTCGAGTTGCGTCTCAATGCGCGCAACCTCCGCGCGACGCCACTCCTCAGTGCCCATGTGATCGACGTGATCGAACCCGTGGTCGATCTCCTGGTCACTCATTGGGAACCTCGCTGTACGAGATCACGACAGCCGAGACGAAGGTGACCATCATCACGTCGCCCGTCTTGAAGGCAAGCCAATCGGCCGCGACGTGCACGTCCTCAGCCACGACGGGAACATCGATGATGTGGCCATCGCGCGAGTACCGGACCCGCACGACCCACTTCCGCAGATCCGGCTGCTTCGGCTTCTCGCGAAGCTCGGCCAGATGCGCACCGTAGCGGATCAGCCATCCGACCCCGTGATAGTAGTTCAGCGTCCGGCCCGCCTTGCCGACGAACAGCGCCCCGTTGTACATGATCAGCGGACCTCGCGTCGACTCGCGGCCGTCGCGATCGTTAATAGCCTCGACGACATCACCAGGCACCAGCCTGTGATCGCCGGCCATGAAATCAGCCATGATGATCTCCCTTTAGATCAAAAAGAGCCGCACCCTTCGGAGAGGTACGGCTGCGTTATGCGGAGTGCGCCCCCGCGAGGATGTGTGCGATCTCGGATCGCGCGATGCGGACTTCGCCCGCCTTGCCGAGCTTCATGCCCGTGGCGCCGAGGAATCCGAGAGGCCCCAGCTTCACTGCCTGGATCTCGCCGGAAGCGATCAGCCGCTCTACGGTGCGAATCGATGTGTCGAGCAGGTTTGCAACCTGTTGCTTACTCATCCACTCGTCGGGTTCTTTACGCTCTGTCACAAAAACAACGGTACGTCTAGCGACAAACCTTGTCAATACACGACAAGAATTAACTATCTGTCGCGGATTGTCGCGGTATGTCGTACACTCTTCGCATGGCAACGAACAAAGCACAGCGTGAAGAAGACGCTCAGCCCGTCGATGAAATCATCGGCGCGAACGTCCACACACTGATGTGGCGCCGGAAAGAAACCCAAACCACCGTCGCCCAAGACTGGGGCATCACCGCAGGTGCCCTCAGCCTGAAGATCAGGGGAAAGCGTCCCTGGTCAGCCGAAGATATTCACCGTGCCGCAGTCCGATACGGGATCGACCCCGGCATCCTCTTCTCGCGGAACATGCGAATGCCA
>NZ_JBUYVB010000001.1:0-20469 GCF_055231915.1 Leifsonia sp. Ger2509 | reverse complement strand
GATTATGAGCTCGCAAGTTCGAACGTCACCCCGCTCTTCTCCGTTCGCCATCCCCACTCCAAGAACCCCCACATCGCCTAGCCTCTCAACCGCGCAACTGTCAACGTGCACGCAAGTGCGCAACTGTCTACTCCCCCGTTCCCGGGATTACGAGTCGGATCACCCCCGAGATAGGTTTCGAGCATCACCCCCCTCATCAGATCATTAGGGAGATCAACGATGACCGATTCCGACCCTCTGAGACACTGGACCGCCTACATGCGAGCCGAAGATCTCACCGAAACCACCATCCGCGAACGTCGGCGCTTCTGGAAATACATCGAAGAGCACGTCGGCCCGATGGTCAGCGTCACCCGGTTCGAACTCATCGAGTTCCTAGGCACCCAAGGGTGGAGCAACACCACCCGCCAGCACTACCGTTCCGCGCTCCACACGATCTTCACCTGGTTGCAGGACGAGGACTATCGCACCGACAACCCAGCTGCCCGCCTCCCCCACGTGAAAGCCCGACGACGCACCCCGACACCCCTCACAGCCGAGGAGATCCGCCGCGTCGTCACAGCCGGCACCTACCGGCGCACACGCGTCATGATCGCCCTGCACTACTACCTCGGACTGCGCGTGCACGAGATCGCGAAGATGCACGGCTCCGACATCGACTGGGACAACCGGACGGTGAAAGTCTTCGGCAAGGGTGCGAAGACCGCGTTCCTCCCGATCAACGCTGAGATGTGGACAATCGCCCAGACCATGCCGCGCGACGCGCACTGGTTCCCGAACTGGAAAGCGAACCGCCTCTACGCAGCCGGCAAAGGACACATCCTGTCCAACAGTGTCTCGACGATCCTCTCTCAGGCGATCCGTCGAGCCGGAATCGACGGCCACCGGCCACACGACCTGAGAGCGTCCACCGCGACTTTGCAGTCGCGCGCTGGCGTCGACCCGTTCATCGTTCAGAAGAACATGCGCCACGAGTCGATGACCACGACAGCCGGTTACCGGCTCGTCGACCCCGAGGAGATGCGCGAGGGTTTCGAGCGTCTCCCCATCGTTCCAATGCCTGCCCACTCCAACCGGAGACGGGCAGCGTAGTAACCTAGTGCGGTTGCCCTCGTAGCTCAATGGGATAGAGCAGCGGCCTTCTAATCCGCAGGTTGCGCGTTCGAGTCGCGCCGGGGGCACTCCGCAAGAAATCGGGAATATCATGACACCCATGAGCGACGCTCAAAACGAAATACAAGCAGGTTGGTTCGACGACGGACACGGAAACCTGCGATGGTGGGACGGCCACCAGTGGACACAAACGCTCGGCATGCCAGCACCCCCGAAGGCGCGGACGAAACGACGGCCGAGCTACTTCGGGTTCGCCGCGATCGTCGCGCCCCTCGCAGTGATGGCGATCACGATCTTCACGGGACTCACGATCTTCGTCGGCCTCGCGACGTTCGTCGGTGTCATCCTCGCGTCGATCGGCCTCAGCCGGAAGAACGAGTCCAGAGCATCATCGATCGTCGCCATGATCATCTGGGGTCCACTCGCGATCGTCTCACTCGTCATGATCCTCCTCTGGGGCAGCACCCTCTCTTAAACGCACGAAGAGCCCCGGCGCACCCTCCGAAGAAGGTGAGCCGGGGCTCTTACTATGCAACAGTGATCGGTCCCTGCAACCAGACAGGTTCGATCTCCGGATTATCCGGAACGTTCGCCCACACATGATAGGTGCCGACCGGTGTGCTCGAGTCGACGAGCAGCAGCAGCACCCGCTGCGCAACAGCAGGAATCGCCACACCCCACTCATTCGGCAACGGCACACCCGGACCAGGCGTGTTCACCGTAGGTGCCACCCATCCCGACGACGGGGGTGTCGTCGGTGACGTGCCGAGCGCGATCGTGATCGTGTCGGCAGAGATGTCCTTCCCGGTTATCTCTGTCACAGTCCCGCCGACGAGCCGCTTCATCCCGAGCGATACGAAGATGGTCGATGTCATGATTCCTCCGGAATGCTCGCCCAACGATTCGGCCTCGAGCTCGCAGCCCAACGATTCGGCTGCGGTGCCCCCCACAGGGTCAGATCACGGTAGCCACCCAATATCCTGACCAACGGCGCCGCGCAGCCCGCCGACGAACCGCCCGCGACCGCGAACACCGTCAGATTCCGCTGAGCCGAGATCGACGGGGCAGGCACCCCAGCGAACGCACCCGCCGCGACCGCGAACACAGTCAGATTCCGTTGCGCGGACACAGCAGGCGCAGACGCCCCCGCATAGGCTCCCGCAGGTGCTGCGCTGACGGAGACATTCCCAGCCGTCGAAACGGCCGGAGACGGCGCCCCAGCGCTTGCTGAAGCAGGAACCGCGGATGCCGTCGCCGCAGCAGACACAACCGGGCTGACAGCCCCAGCAACTGCACCGGCCGGTACCGCGAACACCGTCACCCCAGCAGACACGGCCGGAGCAGAAGCCCCAGCGAGCGCGCCAGCAACACCCGTTCCCGAGACGACCGTCTCAGCCGTCGCAGTCGGTGCGACAGCCCCAGCCATAGCACCAGCCGGCACCGCAACCGCCGTGACGCTCCCGGCAGTCGACACAACCGGCGCAACAGCACCCGCACGCGCCCCCGCAGGCACCGCCGCAACAGTCACACCCGCCGATACCGTCGGAGCAGGCACCCCAGCACGAGCACCCGGAACCGTCGACCCTGAGACGACACCATCGGCCGTGACCGTAGGTGACACCACACCAGCTGATGCGCCGGCCGGAACAGCGTTGACGGACACGCCTACGGACGGACTCCATGGCGCCAGGAACCCGGCCGCAGTCGTCGGGTCATATCGGATCTCCGAGATCCCATATGAGCCAGCGATCGCATCCTGGTCGAAATCCCACTGCTGGATCGACGCGGTGCCCAGGTTACCCGTGAAGCTGAAGGTCGAACCGACCTGCGTTCCCGACGAATCGAGCACGATCACATTGACGACACCGGTCGTGGAAGTCGCGACCGTGAAGTTCGCCTGGATCGTATAGTTCGTCCCGAGCGACAGCGTTCCAGCAGAGAGGATCGTGTGCGCACCCGAAGCGTTATCCCCGAACCAGAGCGCGCCAGTGCTCGACCATTGCAGACGAAACGACACACCACCCGAGTTGCGCGCGTTCGCATATGTCACCGCAGCGGCCGGGTTCGATGCTGGCGTCTTCAGAGTGAACGTGAGCTCCGCGACGAGCGTCGCCGTGAAGGTAGGCGTGCGCCACTGGTTCACGCCCGCCGCATCGACGACCGCGACACCCGTGTTCGAGTTGATCCCAACCGTGCTATCGAAGGTCTTTGACCCACCAGCTGCGGTCGAAAGCGCCACGAACCCGGTGTTACCGGTCGACGCAGCCGTCCCATTCGCCGGATTGGATGTGGAGCACAGCAACTCAGTGACAGCCACCTGCGCACCTCCCTTTTCAGCCGGTGACCACCACGTTCGCCAGATCCGGGCGTGCCGTCCCGGAGAAGTTGACGCCGCCGATCGTGAAGTGAATGTTGTTCGGATCCTGCGTGCGCGCGCCCCCGTTGAATCCACCCACCCGCACTTGCAGCACCGACCCGTCGAAGATCGGATCGACGATGTTGTAGACCGCGTTCGTCGTATCCGACGCGATCGAGATGTGCGACGTCCCGCAGCGGAGCGACGTGCACCCCGTCATGTTGACGGTGCCGCCGACGCGTTCGAAGTTGTAGCCCATCTTCGCGACGTCGGTTGCGACGCAATTCGTGTAGGTGATGTCGGTGTACGTGTTGCAGGTGAATCCGGCCGAGTAGCCCATATGGTGCGAATAGCAGTCGATCAGGGTCACGTTCGACCCTTGATTCCCACCGAAGCCGGAAGCTCCGACCATCACCCCGGTCTGATAATCGCGGCCGTCCATCTCGACCCGCCGATATGTCATCCCGGAGGTGTGATAGTCGTTGTTCCCGAACGTCTCCCCAGGCTGCACGGACGCGTTACCAGGGATGCCGATGATCTTCACGTCCTGCATCAGCCCGTTGGTCACGTAATAGACCATGAAGCCGTTGTAGAACATCCCCTGATCGGTGCCGCGGACGGTGAACTGTCCGAACTCCGTCGCCCGCACGTGCGAGCCGTCACCGCCTGCGCGGATCAGCGCGAAGTTGTTCGTCAGCAACGTCCCCTGAGCGGGCACCTCCGACGCCCGGGTCGAGGTCATCGGTGTCATCTCGAAGATCGTCTGGTCGACACCCGACCCCCACATGCCGCCGACCTGCGGCTGGAAATACCCGCCGAAGCCGAACCCGTTTCCTGCGTTCGCGTCCTGAAAGTCCACGAATGAGAAGATCCCCGGGAGATAAGTCACCTGGTTCTGCGGAGTCGCGACCGGCACATGGTTGGACTGTGCGGACACCGTCAAGCCGGCCGTCAGAGTCTCGTATGGGAAGAACCCAGACCCCGACGGTCGACCCGGCTCGACGGTCGCCCGGTTCTTCACCTTCGACGCCGTGACCTTGATCATGATCAGGCGATCAGCACGTACGCAATCCCCGACGGATCCCACGTGATCAGGAACGTTCCCGCCGTCGAGGACAGATCAGCACCGAAGTTGACCAGCGCGATCAGCGGCCTCGTCGCATCCGTCGCCGGAGTCGAATCGTAGATCACCGCGTAGCGGGCAGTGATCGTCGAAGCCGACCACGACGAATCAGCGCCGTCGAGCATGAGATACCCGGAGCCGACACACGTCCACGTGACGGTGCCATCCGTGACCGTCTGCCCGACCACCGTCGGATAGGTCGGAACTGAGCCGCCCGACGTGCCAGCCGTCGAACACTGGTACAGGAACCCGTTGCCCGTCGCCGGCCGCACGATCTGCCCGACCGTGTACGCGGTCGTGTTCGCCCGAGACGTGCCGTAGGAGTTCGCAGCCGTGTAGGTGATCGTCGCCGATGCGAGCGTCGCGCCGCCTGCCGTATACCCGGTCCCAGACACCTCATTGGTCAGCGCCGACTTGTACGCATCGGTGTCGAGGTTCGGCGTGTACGAGCTCGTGCACAGCATCACCTTGATGGAGTCGGAGTCGAAGTCGATCTCCTTGTTGAACGCCTTCGCGAAAGCATTCCGATAGAACGTGCCGGTTACCGACATCACTTCACCTCCGAATCAGCAGGCGCCACGATTGCCTCGGGAATCGCCGCGACCGCGAGCGCCTGATACGACGCCGGCAGACCGTTGACCAGAATGTTCCCGCCCGACTTCAGCCCGGACAGTGCACCGACCGCGAGCACGCCGAGCAGAGCCCAGCCGAGATCGGACCAGTTGATGTGCGCGATCCCCGCAGCGGTCGCCAGCGAACCGCCGATGGTCGCCACGACCGACGAACCCATCACCGCCTGCCAGAACGTGCGGATAAACGCGACGAGAGCAGCTCTCCGGTTCTTCGCCGGAAACAGTTCCCCGAGAAATGCGAACATGTCAGTTCTTCCTTCTTCTTTCTTTGTTCGATGGAGTACATGCGCCGCTCGACGCCGCGCACACGGTTGTTCAGATTCCGGATCGTCGGATCGGGATGAGTCCCTTTATCCTTCGTTCTCAGTGTTCGGTGGTGATGGGATCGGAATCTCGAGCATGTGCACGTCTTCCGCGAGAGGCAGCGGCATCGAACCGCTCGTGCCCCACGCCTTCCGCACCTGCACGAAATACCGACGCACCGCGGCCTTCACGTTCGAGAGCTCGGTGCGGAGAGTTTCGTTCTCGCTGCGCAACATCGCAGCTTCCCTGTCCTTCTCGTCGAGACGCCTCTTCATCTTCCGGACCTGACCTTCGAGGTCATCGATCCGGTCGGACTGCGCCGTGAAGAGCACCTCGAAACGTGCAGTCTCCGAGGTGAACTCTCGGATGCGCACGTTCTGCGCATCCCGCTTCCGGGTGAACAGCCAGGCGAAGAACGGCCCGCCTGCAACGGATAGGACGATCGTGACGATCGCGATTTGCCAGTTCGTCACGGCGCCCTACGCTCCTTCCGCAGAAGGAACCTCAGCCGCCAGATCGGGAGCGCCAGCACATAGCCTGCAAGGAACAGACTCGACAGGTGCGCGAGATCCGCTGAGACGAGAATCAGGACCGCGATCGGGTAGATCGCGATCACCCCGATCAGCGCCGCGAGCGCGTACATCTCGACCTGACGCCGGTTGAACGCAGCCCCGAGGAACGTCACACCGCAGATGACGGTGATCACGATCGACCAGATGAACCCGACCACGTGCCCCGCCGTCTGCGCGACGGCCGGCGCGGAGCCGATGACCGACGTGACGCCCCAGAGGAACAGCAGCAAATAGGACACCGCGATGAACCGTGACAGCGACTTATCGACGATCACGGGTTCCGCGGCCGGCGGTTTGAAGACGAACGAGTCGATGAATCGTTGCCAGGACTTACGCATCGTGGTGCCTCCTTCGCGTCGAGGCGCCTACTTCACGCTGACCGTGAACGAAACGGACTCGATGCCGGCGATGACCGCAGCCTTCAGCACGGCCGGATCCACCGGTTCGACCTGACCGGCCGGCAGCTTCGCGACCACAGCATCCGCGATCGCCTGCGGGTCCGCAGTCACCGACGGATTGTCGGCCGCACGCAGACGCGCCGAGCGCTTCACGAGCAGATCCCAGATGTAAGCCGTGGTCAGGGTCGATTCCTTCACGATCCCCGTCGCGACGAGCGCATTCATCTCGTTCGAGTCGGAGATCACGTCGAACAGACCGTTGTCCCCGAGGAAGCCGACGCTCTTATTCGTCGGGTGGGTGAGCAGTGCAGGCATGAGAAGCCCTCCAAGGTTGTTGATGGGAGATGACGAGAGGTCAGCGAAACCCTGCTGAACCAGAGAGATGTCGATGTAGCCGCCGTAATTCGGGACATGCCCGGTCGACGTGTACTGCCAGAGCACGGCCTTCCAACCAGACCCCACCGCAGGCACCGACGACGCCGAATAGTTCGCCACCCACAACGGCATCCAGTGCGACAACGGCCACCCCTGGAAGGTGACCGAGCTCGACATGTACGCGCCGGCCGGGTGCCCCAGAGCCACCCCTCGACGTGCAGCAGCGTTCAGGCTCGCATCACCCCAATGCGGCATCGAGCCTTCGTTCTCGACATCCCACCAGATCCGCATCCGCGCCGGAGCGACCGAATGCGCGAAATCCGCATCCGCGACCGGATCCAAGGTTCCGTTGAACCAGTAGCCGTCCGTCGGCATCCCGGCCGAGTTCGCATTCGCCAGGTTCTGCGCGAACTTCGAATCCTCGTAGCGGCCCGAATCCGAACCGCCGATCTTCAGGATCACGCGGGTCACACCAGCGGCCTTCCACGACTGGAACGTCGAAACGGTGACCAGCCCCTGATACTTCGAAAGATCGATGACAGTCATCACGACTCCTTACGGGTGAACGAACTTCGCGGTGAAGAAGCAGTTCGCGACGACGAGAGCCTGCGAAGCTGCCGTGTTCGACACGTTCACCTCGACGTAATCGCCTGCGCTCAGCAGGTAGGTGTCGAAGATCGGGCACGTCGGCGCCACGTTCTCCGTCCCGACGAACGACGAAGCCGGAATCAGGGTGCCGTTGACTCCGAACTGCGCCGTCGTCGTGTTCGCGCCAGTTGCGGTTCGCACGCTCGCCCGCACGTCGTAGTAGCCACCCCAACCAGCCGGGATCGTGACCCGTGAGTTGTTGGTCACGTTGTCGTGCATGCCCGAGTCGTCGTAGGTTTCCTGATTCCACTGCATCATCACGCCCAGACCAGGCGTGGCCGACGTCGACTGCGCGACCGATGTCGTCAACCTGACGATCGGAGGAAGCAGGATCGAATCGACCAGCGCGTTGAACTCTGCGGCTGTGATCTTCGCGCCGACAGCGGCTCGAGTGAGCGAAATACTCAACGGGACTCCTTAGAACGCGAAGATCCCCGGCGAGGGGATGTCGATGATGGCGAGATTCGAATGCGCTGCCGCGGTGGTCCCGTTCACATGCCGGGTCACCGTCACCGCCTGGAAGCTGCTAACCGGGGCAGCACACGCGGTCACCGTCATCTGCTCCGAATCGATGATGATCGTGTACGGCAGGTCAGTCGTCGAAAGGAGCGACGACCCCTGAGAACCAACCGACAATGTCGTGTTGGCTGACGTGATGCTGCCGTTCAGGAAGAGCTCCCCAGACCCGCCGAACCGGTCAGTGTCGAACACGGCCGGCGTCCCCGCCAGCACCGGAGCGAAGAACATCTGGAAGAGATGGTTTGTCAGCGAATGTGTTTCCTTCGCCCCGATCAGCCACCCATCCCATGTCGCGAATCCGAGCTGCGCGACCGGCAGGTTCGTTATCTGAACACGATCCCCCGGGTTCAATCCGAGAAGATCCGCCGACCGGTCAGTCGGTGTGTTCATCGCGTCAACAGTGATCGACGCAACCCGGAGATTCACGTTCTTCCCACGGATCAGACGATCCTGCCCCCACGCCGTCAGATCAGCCGGCCAATAGTTCAGGACCGTGTCCGTCGCCGACCCGGATCCGGCGCGGCTCGTGATCGTCGCATCCGACACGATCACCGTGTTGTCGCTGCCCGCCACAGTGTCGGACGACACCATGTTCGTCACATCGCGCACGAAATCCGGAGCGTCGTACAATTCCCGCTCCACATCGAACGAAGCAGTCACCGTCGCCGGCCGCTGCCGGGACCTCACCTCGACCTTCTGCACGGGTGCCAGCAGCGTCCCCGACGTTTTCGTGTACACGTAGCCCTGCTCAGTGCGCATCACATCGTTGATCGAGTCGAGGACCGCCCCACTCGACGACGCGAACCCCAACGGCCTGTCGGAAAGATCAGCCGGGAGCGTGTCGAAGACGATCTCCGGCACGATCGCATCCAACGCGAACAGTCGAGTCGCTTCGGTCGTGCTCTGCGCCATGTCCTCACGTGAGAGCGCTAGAGTGTGCGACAGCCGCGACACAACAAGGTTCATCCCGGTATTGACCCCGTCACCGGCAGAGAACCGAACCTCGGTCGGCTGCCGGTTAGCGTTCGTCAACGACGTCACCGAACCGCCCGTCTGGGTGTAATTTCGGCTCCCGATCGCGACGCCATCCACATACAACGTCACGTTGATCGTCCAGACGCCAGCACCGAAGGTGGTCGTCGCACCCCACGAAACGAAATGCGGTTTCCCCCGCCATGCTGTCAACACCGCCGGAGAGTATGTGATTACGGATGCGGTGCCCGGGTATAAGACGACACTCGACGATCTGATCTCCACACGGATGAAATCAGACAGGCCCGACAAGCTCACGTCGAGCTCACCCTCCGTGTACGCGTTCGGCACCACCCAGAAACCCCAGAACCCGAGCGATGCCTGCGAATAGGCCAGATTCGTTACCCGAGTCACCTGCGATGACAAATAGTTGATCTCAGCGTCAGCCTGGAGCCGCATCATCGCACCCGGCACACCCGGCACGGAAGGCATCCCGAACAGCACCACCGGATTCGCGTTCGGAGTTGACGTCGTGTACACCGTCAGACCGCCCAGGCCGCTCGAGGTGTTCTCCATCGCATACTGCGTGTTCGCGTCACCATCCATCGACCAGAACGCCAACTGACCAGCCGCGACGCTGATGTCGTCCGCGATGTCCGTCTGGTTCTTCCGCGACGCGTTGCCGAGCATGTCATCGACGGTGATCTGCACCTGAGCCCACGCCGACTGCGCGCCAGGGAAAGCCGGCGCGATCGACAGGATCGCCCCCGAGACGAGACGCGTCCCGAGCTTCCACGACACCGGCATCCCCTCGGTGACCGTCGTCGCCAGTGGCGAGTTCGGGTTACCGGGGGTGAACCGGCCGTCGTAGTTGTCGAGCGTGAACGTCAACGACATCGGCGTCACGTCACGGAACTCGTCGTCACGCCCCCAGCTGTAAGACAGTGCCTGCCCGAGAGACGCATACGAACTGACATCCACCATCGCACCGGAGGCCCCGATGCCCATTGCGATCTGATTGGTCGTAATGCGCGGCATCGGGGCCCTCCTCTATGTGATGTTCGGGAACGCTCGACGCGGGATAGCGCCGAGCTTCGTGCCGTCGACGAGCGCCGAATAGACCGCCTTCTGGAACTCGCGTGGAGTGCCGAAGAACTGGCCCGCAAGATGCAAATGCACCTCAGTCGTGCCGCCACCGCCGAGCCCATACGCCGCCAGAGCCTGCCGGCTCAACGGGATGACCGCCTCATCCGAGCCAGCCTCAGCGACTTGTGTGATGTGACCACCAGATCGTGCCCGGAAGATGTTGCCTGTCGCAGACTTGGTCATGTGGTAGCTCCCCCCACCGCCGCCAGACGGTGCCGGAGGAGTCACATTCGACCAGGTGACATTCCCGGATGCGTGCAACGGATGCCCGGAGATGAACCCCACGAACTCATTCCAGCCGTTCGCGAACTTGCCCATCAGCTGCGACCACCCGTGCGAGAACGCACCCGCGATCTGGTTCCACCCGTTGCCGAGCTTCCCCATCAGCTGCGACCAGCCGTTACCGAACTTGCCCATCAACTGGGTCCATCCGTTGCCGAATTTCCCCATGCCCTGGTTCCACATCGCCCCGATCCGGCCCATCAACTGATTCCAGCCGGTGAACGACATGCGGCCCATCAGTTCGTTCCAGCCGTTCCCGAATTTCCCCATCAGCTGCGACCACCCGTTGCCGAACTTCCCGACAATCTGATTCCAGCCGTTACCGAACTTGCCCATCATCTGCGACCAGCCGTTCCCGAATTTCCCCATCAACTCGTTCCAGCCGTTCCCGAACTTGCCCATCATCTGATCCCAGCCGTGAGCCCACGCCGGCCCCGAGAACGGTCCCCCACTCGTCGACTTGGAACCAGCCCCGAGGTTCTTCAGAAAGTCGTCACCGCTCTTCGAGTTCGCCAACTTGTCGAGCGCCGGCAGCAGCGTCGAGTTCAGATAGTCCGAGATCCCAGTGAGCGCCGGCAGCAACACCTTCCCGGCCTTCACCTGGATCTCATCCCACCTCGCACCCACAGCAGCCCACTTGCCCGCATACGTCTCAGAGGACTTCGCCGCCTGACCGGAGAGCTTCTGCGAGAGCGTGTCGACGACCTTCTGCCCAGCCGACGACTTCTCGTTCGCCACAGCCTGAGCGTCAGCGACCTTCTTCACCGCCGCCTCATACTCCGCATGATGCTTCGACGCCGTATCCGCCGCCCCAGGGTATTTCGCGAGCAGATCGTTCACCCTCTGCTGTGCATCTGCGACCTTCTTGTTCGCGAGCGCCACAGCCTGCGCGTTACCCGCATACACCGGAAGATCGATGCCCAGAGCACGAATCGGCTTCAGCTGGCCCTCATAAGCCTTCGTCACCAGCAGGCCAGCCGCTGACAGATCCAGGTTCTTATACTTCGCGAGATCCGCCGCCAACTGAAGCGCGCCGAGCGCCTTCGTCGAAGACCCCATGCCCGTTGTCATCACGGCGAGCGCATCGGTCACCTGTGCGCCCGTGAACCCGTAGCCGGCCAGATGCTCCTTCTGCTTCGCGATCGCATCCGAATTCACGGTCAGCTTCGAGTGCGTGTTCTGCAACGCGACCGACAGTTTCGCGTTCGCAGACTCTGCGGCCGCAGCAGCCTCGACAGCAGCCTTCCCGAACGTGATCGCCGAGGTGACACCGAAGTACCCGAGCGCGAGCCCCGCGAGATCCTTCACGAGCGTGGAGACATGCTTCGACGCTTTGGCCTGGAACTCGCCCATCGCCTTCGACCCGGACACATCCCGGCCGAAAATGTTGAACGTGAGAGACTTCTCAGCCACGATGTGTTCGCCTCACTTCCGGTGCTGGATGCTTCGCCGACTCGATCGCCTTCTCGACGATCGACGTGTAGATGTGCCACCACTCATAGGTGACCGACCACACGTTGAAAACGGTGATCCCGCACCCCGGCAGCACCTTCTGCAATGCCGGCAGGTACTCGAAGACCGACGCCTCAACGTCTTCGATCAGGAACTCTTCGGCTTCTTGGTGGGCGGCTTTACGGGAGCCGGGACCTCTTTTGGGGCAGCATCAGCTGCCTCCTCATCCGGCTCTTCGTCGAACTCCCAGTGAAACGAACCGAACGAGACACGCTCGGCCTGGTCGATGCTCACGTCTTCGCCGGCCTTACGCTTCGACAGCCAGATGACGCCGATCATGTTCTGAAGGAAGTCGTCGTTGTCGAGCAAATCGACGGGATCGAAACCCTCCACCTGAAGCTGCGCGAACGACCAGTCGATCGCCGCCTTCATCGTCTTCACGTTGATGTCGAGCCGACGCTTCAGGTCACGCAGGTCACCCAGTTCGGCGCCCCCGAATACGTCGAGGATCTCGTCGTAGCTCTTGCCGTCGATGTTGAGTCTCACAGTCGTCCTCCGATAGCTGCGATCGCCTCATCGAGCGCCACGTTCACAGCGCTGACCATCACAGGCCCTACGACCTTTTCGATCGCTTCAGCAAAATAGGGATGGCCTTGTTCTTCCACCCACGTGGAAGTGCCGAAAACAGGGTGCCGAAACGACCCCAGGTTGTAGATCTTCAGCAGCGCCGCATGCGCGGCCGACAGATCCTTCCCAGAGGTGATGATCTTCACCCCAGCACCACGAGCAGCGAACGACACCTGAGCACGAGTGCCCGCGATGAGCGCCTCCCGGCCCGGCCCCGAAGGATTACCCTCCGGGGTCGGCTCCGAGAGCTCTTTCTTCACGGCTTCGACAGCGACCTGACCGACACCACGAAGTTCCGCACGCAACCTCGTCAGAAGCTTCGGCTGAAACGCGCGCACACGTCCCGCGAACGCTTTCCAATCGGAGATGTCGACCCGAAGCTCCACACCCCCACGCGCCATCAGATCGCCGTCTCAGCGGTGACGATCGCGATGTAGAACGCCGAGGCGGTCACACGGTTGTCGAGCAGGGTGAACGGGATCGACTGAGTGATCACGTCCCCGGAGTTCGGCTTCGGCATCTCGCCGTCGAGCCGGATGTCAGGGAACACGAACTGGATCGTCGGGAAGTTCGCACCTGTGATCGCGGTCGTCGTCGCGAACGTGAGCACCATGCCGAGATCCGTCTGCGACTTCCACGCATCCCGCAACGTGGTCGTGTCGAACTCAGCCGTGATCGTCCCCGAACCGGAGCGGTCACCGAGCGCCGGCTTCCGAGTGCGCTGACCGTTCGAGCCGAAGTTGAACCCGTTCGAGTCGAGCCCGTTCGACCACGTGAACGCGAAGTCGCGGATGTCCGCCACAGCGGAACCACCCGTCGCGAGCGCTGTCGTCGTCGGCGGAGTGATCGCGCCCGAGATGATCGACCCGTTCACGAATGAGAACAGCGGATTCGCTGTCGGATAGCTCGGTGCCGTCAGCGCGGTCGACGTGTCGACCGACTTGCCGAGGAAATGGAACTTCGCCGTCGGGATCGCCGCGTTCTTCGCCGAGAGATCGAAGCCCGAGCACACACACCCCGCATAGGTCTGCGGAGTCGCAGCACCACCGCCGAGCGGAGGAATACCCACCTGGATGGTGTACGACGGCAGGAAGTCCGAAGTCGTCGGGGTGAACAGCTGCTGGAAAGCAGCGCCTGTGATCACAGTCGAAACGGCCGTGCCCAGCGCCGCCTCGAACAGTGCACCGAGGCCCTTCCCGAACAGCTCGAGCTCCACCGAACCCGACGACTCTTCCTTCGTCTCGACACGCCTGTCAGCAGCCTTCACGACACGGCCGACACGCATGCCCTGCGCGTCCGTGAACTGCGGCATCCAGTCGAAGTCTTCGTTCAGATACTCGTAGAAGTGATCGGGGGTCACGACCGTGCCATAGGTCGTTTCCTTCTTGATCCCGAGACTGGAATCCTGCTGCGTGGTCACTGGTCGCCCCCTTCAGTCGGTGCCGGCGCGACGGGTGCCGCGACAGGTGCAGGCGCGACAGGTGCCGGCGCCTTCGTGGATGCCTTCGCCTTCGGCGCGGCTTTCTTCGGTGCTGGCTTGTCCAGCCACTTCCAGTTCGTTTCCTGCCCGACGATCTGCTCGCCAAGATGGTCAGGCAGTTCGATGACCTCGCCGAACGCGACGTCACGACCGATCAGCGTCAGGTACAGATCCCCCTGAGGGGACACGTTGCGGAATTTCATGACCGTCTCCTAGTTCGTGATTCGCGCTTCAGCGGTGAAAATGGCATAGCAATCGACCATCCGGCCGTTCGCGATCTCCTCGGGAGCCGTGGCACCCTTCGATGCGTGCTCCGTGAGGAAGCACTGGCGCACGGCGCCCCCCAACGTGGTGTCGACGGTGCGCACATAGTTCTCGATCCGACCCAGCAGTTCGTAGACGCGAGCCTTCGGAACACGGTCGGAGTTCTCACCCGCCCGGTATGACGAGATGAACACGTGCTGCTCGAGCACTTCCTCACGGCTCCGGTTCGTTGACAGGTTCGCGATCGACTGCTTCGACGTGACATCGACGAAGACGATCAGATCCTTATTCGTCTTCGTGCCCGGATGCCCGTCCGAAACAAGCACCAGAGGGTCATCCTTGAACATGTTCTGCACGACGAGGAAGAACGCATCGGTGAGCGCCGGAGCCGCCGTGAATATGCTGCTCATGCGAAGCCCACCGCCGCCCCAGTGAACGCGCGACACAACTCGATGACACGCTTCGGAACGGCGAAGCCTTGCGGGGCAGCGGCCTCGACCGCATCCCCATATGCCGGCCGGTTCGCAGCCTTCCCTTGCTGCCACCAGAACCGGACGAGCTCACGCGCCGCGAGTTGCAGCGCCGGAGGCACGACGGGGTATCCGGTGACATAGGTGATCTGCACCGCCAGTCGGCCGGGGTAGAACACTCGCGGATAGACCGGGTTTCCCCCGAACACGATCGAACCGATCGGATCGAAGAACCAGTTCCCAACCGGGAGCACCGTGCCGTTCTCGATGACCTGCGTGATCGATGACGCCATGTCAGGCAACACGATCGCCGTCACACCGCCGTCGAACCCCGCGGTCTTCGACACCTGCAACACAGGCCCGACGAGATCTTCGATCACCGCCGTCGCAGCAACGACGTAGGCCGAGAGATCGGCATCGCGGGTGGACTGAACGTTCGTGCCTACGTCGTCGAAGTTCAGGCCCTCCGCCGCATACTCGAGCGTTATCAGACCACCCGCGATCGTGGTCATGCGCTCGCGGCCGCCTCATCGGTTTTCGCGGGCGGCTTAGCCGGAGCTTTCGCAGGCGCCTTCGCAGGCGTCTTCCGGGTCGATTTTGCAGCGGCCGGAGACTTCGCGGGCGAAACCCTCTTGCCCGACTCCGCAGCACGCTTCCGAGCCCACGCTGCGAGATGCGGATCGTCCATGCTCTCCGCGTGCTCAGCGATCTGGTCATACGTCGTCGCGCGCCGCTCATCGGCCACGATGGCTTCATAGTTCTCCTGCACCCAGTCGTCGACCAGTGCCGGATTTCCTTCGGTTGCCATGATTTCCTTTCCGTCGACAAGGGCCGCACCCCCGAAGAGATGCGGCCCTCATTGCGACTAGAACGTCGGAGCGATCAGACCGTTGCCGGCCGTGGTGTCATTGCCACCGACGACACCGACGGCTGTCGGGTAGCGACCTGCCGTGAACGCCGCGTAGTTGTACGCGACGAGCTTCACGGTCAGCTGGTTGCCGAGCGTCTGCTCGAACCGGAGCTGGAACGGCGCACCGTCCCCGTTCTCCCAGAGGAGAAGGTCTTCCCACCGAGCGACGATGACCTGGTCGTTCGCCGGGGTTCCGACGTTGATCGGGATCGACGCGTCCGTGATCACGGGCAGGCCCATGATCGTTCCGACCGGAATGGTCGCCGGAGTGTCCACCGGAGCTTCCGAGACGCCGAGCGCGTTGAACGGCCCGTTCGGGTTCGGAACGAGCAGCGGGCGGTTCGACGAGTCGAGCTGTCCGACCAGCCAGTTCCACCGACGCGGGTGCATGATGATCACATCCGGTGCCAGGAACCGCGACGTCTGCACCGCGTTCAGCTGACCCGCGAGCTTCAGGTAGAAGCTCGCCACGGCCACAGGCGCCCCGAAGACGGTGGCCTGGTTGATGCCGGCCGTCTGAAGAATGCCGAGCGCCTGACCCGACGAACCGGTGCCCGAGAGCACCTGCTGGTCGAGCGCAACCGAGTACGCGCCTGCGAGGTCGGTGTAGACCAGCTGGTCGATGCCCTGAGCACGCTCGAGCGTCTGCCGAGACAGATCCTGCTGACCGGCGACCGTGATCACCGGGACAGTCAGGTTCGACCACACCTGGTCGGTGTTCGACACCGACGAGTTCTCCGTCGCCTGAACGGCCTCCGTCACACCAGTGGTGTTCCGGGGAACGATCAGCGACATGCCCTCATCGGGCAGCGGAAGGTGCTGCATGATGTTCGCCGTCGGCCGGCCCTGACGCGCGATCAGCGCGGCCTGGTCGATCAGGTACTGCGGAGGAACGAGCCCCTGGAACCCACCGGTTGTGCCGGCGCGAACCGAGATCTGCCCTTCGGCTTTCGCCTCGCGCATGTGCCGCTCGATGCGAGCGGACGCCTCACGGTCGCCACGCTCACCGTTCCATGCGTCGCGGAAGAACGACTGGCCCCACGCGTTGTCCGCACGGTACGTGCGCGGCTCGTCGGTGACCACGGCACGCTCGACACGCTCAGCGGCAGGCTTGGAGCCCTCCGCAGCACGCGAGAGACGGTCGTCGTCTTCCTTCTCCTTGCGAAGCTGCTCGAGGTTCGCCTTCCGAGAATCGATCTCGGTGACGGCCTCCCTCTTCAGCCCCGACAGTTCATCGAACCGGGTCTGGCTCGCTTCGTCCAGCGAGTCCCCCGATGCCGAGTCCAGCAGGTTCCGCTGCTCCGTCTGGTACGAGTCGTACCGGGACTGAGCAGCCGCAACCTGCGATTCGGCATTCGCGATAAGACGCGAAATGTCCATCAGATTTTGCCTTTCGTGTTGGGTGCGTGCTGACGCATCCGGCTCATCTGGCTTCCATCGCGCTCATCCGGCGTCCTGGTGGCTTTGCAGCACAAAGAACCCCACGGGCGGAAATGCCCGTGAGGCGGTTCAGTAGGAGCGCTTAGCGCGCTTCGAGTTCGAGCAGCGACCGCAGCGTCCGAATGTTCGGACCCCGCTTCTGCTCGACGACAGATTCGACGTCGGGTTCAGTGACAGCCGCGCGTTCCGCCTCAGCGATACGCGCCTGAGCGCGTGCCGCAGCGACCCGCAGAGGCTCACCCTCGAGGTGCTCGATCGCGTCGAGCGCCTGCTTCGCGCGAGCGCTGATCGACGTGTACGGGTTCGCGCCCCGGTTCACCGCCGACACATCGCCGCGGTCGAGGTCGACCTCCGTGATCGTGCACTCCATGTAGTCCGGTGACCACTGGAAGTTCACGATGCGGAACGCGAACGACATCTCGTCGAGCGCGCCATCATCGATCGCGTGCCGGAGATCCTGCACATCCGACCGCTGCGGGTTCAGGCGAGCGACCGAGCGCAGCCCCGTCGCGTCGACCGACAGATCGAGCGTCCCCGCCGTCGTGCGAGCCATCGACAGGCCCGCGTGATTGATGAGGAAGTTCACATCCGGGGAACGGCTCAATGTCGCGTCGAACGCCGTCGGCGCGATGATCTCGTTGTACTCGCCGTAGAAGTCGTACATGGTGTACGGCGTGCCCACCACGGACGCATAGCCATCGAGAACGACGAACTCCTTGTCGTCGATGGTCGTTGTCGACGCCCGCATCTGAGAGCGAAACTCCTGACGGCGCGCCTCCCCCCGGAATGAGCCCAGAGTGCCGGCCGCAGCAGCGCCGGCACGAGAATCGATCGTGTTCATAGCTTCTCCCCAGATCCGGCAGGAATCGCGTCGACAGGATTTGCCGGCGCGAGTTGGTGAACGATCCCGAGATCCTTGAACTCCTGGATCTGCTCGGGCGTGAACGGTGGCAGGTTGTCTTCCGCCCGGATCTCGGACGGCGCACGCGAATAGCCGGCAACCTGCGCCAGCATCATCGAGTTGCGGGTGTCCGGATCCATGCGCAGCAGCGACTTCGTGTCGAACTGCACGAAACGGGGCGCCGGAAGCCACTTCGACAATGACTCCTCGCGACGACGGATCGCCGGCCCCAGGTTCATGATCAGGAACTGAAGGTTCCGCTGCGTGACGTTCGCATACGTCAACGCAGCCTTACCCACGGGTGCGACGTCGATCAGGTCAGCCGGCACACCGAAATACCGAGCGATGTCGGTCGCGGTGAGCTTCTGCGTGTCGAGGAACTGCGACTCGTTCTGCGCCACGTTGTACGGCGAGAACTCCCAGTCGTTGCCCGTGACGAACAGATCCCGGCCGGCGATCGCAGCCTTGAACCTGCGCTTCGCCTCCTCCGCGACGCCCGCACCGAGCGTGCGCGCGTTGTTCTTCAGCGTGCCGATCGGGACAACAGCCCCGTTCGCGAACCAATCGAGGCCGAAGTCGACGGCCGACTGATACTGACCGATCGTCCACGCCGCGTTCATCACAGGCGACAGGCCCATGATCAGCCCCGACTGTGTGAACTGCCGCTCGTGCCAGACGTCGGCCTTGTCATAGGTCTTCCGGCCGATCCTATAGACGTAATCCTTCGTCTTCGGATCCTGCACCACCGTGACGGTGCCTGCGTCCGCGAGATCCACGCGCCGCGGATTCCCGAGCGAATCACGCTCGGAGATGATGCCGAACGCGTTGCCCACGCGGTCGAGGTCGACCTGCGTCGAATACAGCCATTCGTGCAGACCGACTTCCTCCCCGCCCGGATTGACCAGGACAGGCGGCACCGGCACCTCGACGTCGATGCCATTCACGGTTCGGTACACCTTCAGCGGCAGCGTCGACAGAAGATCCGCCCGGAGACGGATCGCAGCCCAGACCGCGGAAGCTCGCATCGCTGACTGCGTGGACACGTTCACCGAACCGGTGCGCTCAGCCGAGCGTGACGGGATCAGGTTGTTTGGCGTGTCACCCAGCCCTCGGGTTTTGAACATGGTCATGCGTCACGTCCGTTCCAGAAGCTGATGAACCCGACAGCGAGCCCCGCGAACACGAACGCCGCAGGCACGAAGATGAGCGCCACCCCGACGGTGATCAGGCCGATCCCGATGACTTCGCCGGCCGTGGTCACCACACCGCGACTGAACATCTTCTTCACCCAGCCGCGCATGAGGTTCCCTTCATCCGAACGAACTCATCAGGTCGTAATCGCCAGGCTCCGCAACGTGAACCCAGTACGCGGCCGTCGCAGCACGCAACGACACGATGTCGGTCGTCGACAGAGACTGCGACCACAGGAACTGCTCACCCGACTTCCGCTTCCCTGCACCGAGCACGGCCACCGACAACGGCTCGTCGCCGTGATGCTTCAGCTGACCGTTGATCAGTGCATCCGTGATCGCGACGCACCCGTTCCGCATCTCCGTCGTGTCCAACAGCCGCACCGTGATGTCGGCATCCTCGAACAGTCGAATCAGTTGCCCGTTCTCCCCGAACTTGTCGATCACGATCTCGTCGAGGTTGTGCTTCTTCAGCAGCGCCACCGTCTTATTCACGATGTAGCGTCGCGCCCGCTTCTTCTTCTGCTTCGGCATGCCCGCCTCATACAGCACGAGCTCGAGCACATCCGACTTCTTGCCAGCACCGACCGCAGCGATCGCGAACGACTGCTTCGTCCCGGTGCGCACATCCAACGCCATCGCCGGCCGGCCCGTGATCCTCACCGAATCCGGAACTCGGTTCGACTCCCACACGCCCGGAGGGAACGCACCCTCCTGCATGAAATCGACCCACTGACACAGCACCTCAGTGCGGAACACAGCCTCGAGGTCGTTCGACGCATCCGAAGCGATCGACCGCTCCATCGACGGGATCCACCCCATCGAAGGGTTCGACTGCGCCCACCCGTCACGATCCCAGATGTCACAGTCCGGTGTTGCAGACCATTCGAAGATCCCAAGCGAATCGTCGAGCAGTGCATCGTCGAGATCACGCGCGTCGTCACCGTTGATCCCATCCGGATCCCCGAGCGCGAGATGCGCCTTCTTCCGCAGATGCGCGAGCACCACGCTCGTCATGTCGCCAGCGTTCGACGCTGCGATGATCTGCGCCAGAGCGCGCGTCCTGGTCGTCTTCGTGACAGCCGACCACGCCTCCCAGTTCTGATGCTCCCGGAGCTCGTCGAGCATCACCATGTCACCAGTCAGACCACGACCACCGCGCCGCGTCGCCGCCTGCACCTTGTACCGGGAACCCGACACCAGGCGCAACGCCTTCTTCCCGTTCGTCCGATCGACAGCCTGAATCTCCGACAGCAGATCCGGGACACCCTCCGCCATGTCGACGGCGCCCTGCCA